>NZ_CP028427.1 GCF_003010915.2 Gulosibacter molinativorax
AGAAGTCGGAAACCTAAAGGAGACACTATGGACCTGCTCAACCAGATTCTCGACCTGTTCACGACGTTCGCTATCATCGGCGGCGGCCTGTGGCTGGTCTGGGGAGCGATCGTCACGGGCGGCGCGCTCAAGGATCAGAACGGCCCGCAGATTCAGACGGGCGTCTGGCAGATCATCGGTGGCGGCCTCATCATCGCCGCCGCTGCGCTGTTCAAGGTCATCACCGCCTAATCAGGTTCCGCAATGGATATCACTGACTGGCTAGTAGCCATGCTCAACCACCTGAGTCAGGGTGCGGGCATGGCTACTGATGACCTGCTGTTGTCGCCGGAGGCCTATAACGCAGACCTCTACGCGGCGGCGCTCACCATCCACAGCACAGCAGTCAAGCCCGTCACGTCCATCGTGCTCAGCATCATGTTCGTTCTGATGCTTGCGACCACGAGCACAAGGGCTGAGGGCGACCGCGAGCTGGGGGTGCGGATCATCGCCGCCACCATGTTCAAGATCGCACTCGTGTTCGTGGTCGCTCAGAACGCGGTGCTGCTGCTCGAAGCGATTTCGTCTATCGCTACCTCGATCATGGGCACCGCGAACAACGTGGACGTTGGCACCGGAGGCGGTGACGCGCCACTCATGGGCGACGCGATGCGCGACGACCTCGATGAGATGGGCGATATGGAGAAGTTCGGAATGATCGTCATTCTGTTCTTGCCCTGGGTGGTGCAGAAGCTCGCTGCCGTGATCGCAATTGTGCTCGTGTTCATCCGGTTCTTGCAGATGTACTTGCTCACCGCGTTCGCTAGCCTGCCGCTCGCGTTCCTCGGCCACGATGACACTAAGGGAATCGGCATCGGCTACCTCAAAGGTTTCGCGGGCGTCGCGTTCACCGGCGTCATCATCGTCGTCGCTGTGAAGATGTACCAAGCGCTGCTGGGCGGCTGGCTCGGCAACATCGGAGACTACGACGGCGATATGGTCGGCTTCATCTTTGGCAACTTCGGCCAGTTCTTCGTCGCGCCCATCGTGCTCATCTTCCTCATGTTCGGGGCCAACGGCCTCGCCAAGAAGGTCATCGGAGAGGGTTGAACCATGGCGCTTGAAATGAAGGTCTACAAGGAGATCGCCGCCTACGAACCCAAGCCGATGTTCGGGCGCACCTGGCGACAGATCGCCGCCCTCGCGGTCATGGTGTTCATCGGCGGCGGCCTGTTCGCCGGAGTCACCGTAGGACTCATGGGCGTCGGCCAGACGATGGAGCAAGCAACCACCGTCGGCATGTACGTCATGTTCCCAGTGCTCATTCCGGCCGCGATATGGGGCTGGTGGAGACCCATGGGACTCAAACCCGAGCAGTATCTCGGATTCTTCCTCCGCCACCATCTGATGAGAAAGACGATTAGCTATGCAGACACCTTCCAGCCCCAGCCCGGTTTCGACTCCGCAGGAGAACCCGTATCTGTCGCGTCCGGCGAACCTGCCGAGCAGAGCAGCCGAGAGCGAAAGCAGCGCCGAGCCGCAGCACGGAAGCTCCGCAAAACGATCACGGAACACCCGCAAGCAGAAGCAGCGCGCCGCGGTCGCAAAGCCCGGAGAGCGCCGCAACCGCAAGGCCCGGAAGTCTGGGAGCGATAACGCTGGCCCCACCGGCTACAAGGCCGCCGCGAAGACGACTCGCGACGTGCTCGGCTACGAGGCCATGATGCCCAGCGGCATCGCCTGGCTCGGTGAGGATGAGTGGTCGATGACCCTCGCTATCAGCGACATCAACTATGTCGCGGCCGCCGAGGATCAGCAGACCAGCATCGTTGACCGATGGGCACGCTTCATCAACTCCTACGGCGCGGGCACCCGCTTGCAGGAAACCATCATGAACCGCGTGCTCGATGACGCCGACGTGAGCCAGCTCGTGCAGAAGCCGCTGCGCGGCGACCAGTTCGACTTCTACCGCAGCGACTTCAACCGCATCGTGCGCGACAAGCTCGCAGCCGCTAGCGGCAACACGGTCACCGAGAAGTACCTCACCGTGACCGTGCAGGAACCCGACCTCGAAAAGGCCGAAGCGACGCTCACTCGCATCTTCCACGAGGCCGAGGCCGGGTTGCAGGCGATGGACGGCTGCAAGGTGCGACGGCTCAACCGAGCTGAGCGCCTCGAAGGGTTCAGCCACATCCTGCGGCCCCACGAGCTGTTCGTCTTCAATGAAGACGAGTTCGAGCCGAACCGCAAGCTCTCGACGGCCGATTTCGTCGCGCCGTGGGAGATTGACGCCAAGGACAAGAACGGCCCGCTCATCTTCCGCAACGGCTCGGGCGACACCTACCACACCGTGCTTTGGATGCGCGATTACCCCGTGTGGCTTTCTGATCGGCTCATCTCCGAGCTGACCGAAATCAAGTGCGACCTGACTATCTCGCTGCATCTCGAACCTCTCGAACAGGTCGAGGGCATGACGCTTGTGCAGCGCCAGATCGCAGAGCTTGAAATGCAGAAGATCACCGAGCAGAAGCGAGCCACGAAGCAGGGCATCGACCCCGAAATGATCCCCGCCGCGGTGAAGGACAACCTCAAGGAGGCACAAGACCTCCGCGACGAGCTGCGCAGCTCGAACCAGAAGTTGTTCTCAACGGTCATGGTGCTCGGCGTCAGCGCCACGTCACGCGAGAAGCTGGAACAGAACGTGAAGCGCGTGATGACCGTGATTCGCAAGCAGAGCTGCACCGCTGAGGTTGCGACCTACATGCAGCTCGACGGACTCACGACCGAGCTGCCTATCGGCCGCCGCCGCATTCCCATGCGGCGCACGCTGACCACGGCCGGGGCCGCGATCATCGTGCCCTTCACCACGCAGGAGCTGTTCGTGCCAGGCGGCAACTGGTACGGCGTCAACGCGCAGAGCAGCAACGCTCTCGTGGCCGACCGCACGAGCACGACCAACGGCAACGGCTTCATCCTCGGCACCAGTGGCTCGGGAAAGTCCCAGAGCGGCAAGATGGAGATTACGAATGTCCTGCTGAGCCGCCCGGACGACGACATTATCGTTATCGACCCCGAGCACGAGTACGAACCCCTCATCGAGGCGTTCGGCGGCGAGGTCATCCGTATCCACGCGGGCAGTGAGCAGCGCGTCAACCCGATGGATATTGAGCTGAACGTCACCACCAGCGAGGATGACCCGATCAACGCCAAGTGCGAGTTCGTGCTCACCATGCTCGAAGCCCTCGTGGGTGGCAAGGCAGGCCTCACCCCCGAGCAGCGCTCCGTAGCCGACCGCAGCACCCTCACGCTGTACCGGAAGTACGCCGCCGAAGGCGGGGCGATGCCTACTCTCGTAGAGCTGCGCGAAGCACTCGCACAGAGCGGCGAAGACGCGGGGCGCGAGCTGGCCCGGATGCTCGAAATCTACACGATTGGGTCGCTCGGCGGCTTCTCCAACCGCACGAACGTCAACCCTCGCAACCGCCTCGTGTCGTGGGACATTTCCAAGCTCGGGAACGAGCTGCGCACGTTCGGCATGATGGTCATTCTCGACCAGATTTGGAACCGCGTAGCCCGTAACCGGGCCGAAGGTCGCCGCACCTGGCTTTACATTGACGAGTTCCATCTGCTGTTCTCGAACAAGTACAGCGCCGACTACTTCCGCGGCCTTTACAAGCGCGCGCGCAAGTGGGGTCTGATCCCAACCGGTATCACGCAGAACATCGAAGAGCTGCTGGCGAACCAGGACGCACGCCTGATGCTCGCCAACTGCGACTTCCTGCTGCTGCTCGGCCAGAACGCGACCGACGCCGACAGCCTGTGCGAGCTGCTGCATTTCTCAGACGAGCAGCGTCGGTTCTTCACCAACGTGCAGCCCGGTCACGGCCTCATGCGCTCGGGTAACGCAGTGATCCCGATGGACGGTCGTATCCCGACCGATTCCGCCCTCTACAAGCTGTTCTCAACATCGTTCGGAGAGAAGTAGAACATGAAAGGCCTTCGCAGCTCCAACCCCAAGGGTGAGGCATCCGACAACCTCGCGCGGCTGTCGCTCAACAAGCGGTCGGCGCAGCTCATCGGCAACGATGAGGACGCCGCCGCCCCGGCGAGCACGGGCGGCGGCGCGCTCGGCCGAGGGATGCGCGGAACTGCGAAGGCCACCGGTAAGGCAGGGAAGGCGGCGGGCGACAGCGTCGTGAAGGGCACGGCCGTCACTGCTGCCACTGCGAAGCAGGTAGACGACGACGAAGACGCCGTAGACCTCACCAGTCGCGAGGCCGAGAACGCTGCTCTGGCGGCCGCACAGCGGGGCGGAGCCGCGGCAGGGAAGAACGCCGCTCGCGGCGTCCGCTCAAGCAGCCAGCTCGCCGGGAAAGCCGTCAAGGGTGGCATCATGGCGGCCCAGAAGCGCGCGGCCGCGGCAAAGGCCGCCAAGAGCGCCGCGAGCACGGGAACCTCGATCACCAGAGCCGCCGCAGTACAGGCCCGCGTACAGGCCGCCGCCGCCAACGCCATCCGTACCATCGTGGCCGCCGTCACGGCCGTCGTGACCTCAACACCCATCGTCACGATTGTGAGTGCCGTGCTCGCCGTGGTGCTGCTCATCATCGCCCTGCTCGCGTTCTTCGCACCGGCCAGCGCGGCCGCTTGCAGCGCGACCTCTGGCGGCCGGATCGACCCTACGAAGGTGCCAACCACGAGCATTTCCGGGTACGGGCACGAGCAGCTTGTGAACGCCGCCTACATCATCCAGGCAGCCCAGGACAAAGGCCTGAACGTTCGCGATCAGACCATCGGCGTCATGACCGCCATGGGCGAATCGTCGCTGCGCGTGCTCGACTACGGCGACGCCGTAGGCCCGGACAGCCGCGGACTGTTCCAGCAGCGCGACAACTGGGGGCCGCTCTCAGAGCGCATGGACCCCTACATCTCGGCGGGCAAGTTCTTCGACGCCATGGTGCGCAACGTGCCCGACCCCGAGCGCCAGACGCTCGCCCCGACCCTCGTAGCCCACCGCACGCAGATTAACGCCGACCCGTACCACTACGAGCGGTTTTGGACGCCTGCAACGGCCGTCGTTGCAGCCCTATCCGGCCTTGACTCCGACCTCATCAGCGGCGGCGGGAGCTGCAACAACGTCCCAGGTATCCCCGGCGAAATCGGCCTCGACGGATGGGCAAGGCCCGGAAGCGGCCCCATCAACGGCGGCTTCGGGCCGCGCGAAGTCATCCAGACCCCGCAAGGCCCGACCCAGCCGTTCCACTACGGCCTAGACCTCGAAGCCGGAGGATGCGGCGGCCCCGTCTGGGCCGCCCGCGACGGCGAGGTCACCCGCGTATTCGACGGCGGCGGCGGCGGAATGATCATCGAGATTGACCACGGCAAAGGCCTCATGACGTGGTACGTCCACAGCTACGCCAACGAAATCTCGGTGACGGCAGGCCAGAAGGTAAAAGCCGGTCAGCAGATCGCGCTCACGGGCAGCTCGGGATATAGCACCGGCTGTCACCTTCACTTCGAGGTTCACTTGAACGGAACGGCCATTGACCCTCTCCCGATCCTCACCGCCGCAGGCCTCACTTACTAAGGAGCACTCACCATGATCGACCGCAAGCGCCTCACGCTCATCATCATCGGCATCGTTGCCGCCGTCGCGATCCTTGCAGGCCTCACGGTCTGGCTCGTGCTCGCGAACCAGACCCAGGCCGAGGACGAGGCGCAGCCCAACACGTCGAGCCAGGTCGAAGAGACGCCCACGGTCACCTTCACCGAGGAACAGCAGCAGACCGTGTTCGACGTGGCGCGCCTCGCGGCCGCCTGGCGTGCTGCGGAAAACCCCGAGACGACCAGACAGCGCTACATCGAGGCGGGCATGAGTGAAAGCCTGGCGCGCGACTATCTGCCGATCTGGTCAGGCTACTTTGGTGCAAGCCCGACCGCTCAGATTCGCGTCAAGGACGTTGGCAGCGCCCCGGCGTCCATTGAATACGGCGAAGGGAACGAGCACACCGAACCGGGAACCGGTAAGTTCCGCGTCGGCATCGAGGTCACCTACGAAGGCACCTACCACAACGGCTCGACCACCGTTCCCATCGGCAACAACAGCGCAATCTGGTACTTCATCCTCGATGAGCGCAGCGGCCGCGTCGTAGACATCGAACAGCCGATGCTTGCCGACCTCGACCTGCCCGCACCGCCCACACCGTCTACCGAAGAGTGACCCCCATGCCCATTGAATCGTTCGTCGGCCGAGACGGCACCGCACGCATCGTCATCAACGGGCGCGAAACGAAGTTCCGCGCTCCCTCGCTCGATGAGGCCCGCGACAAGGTGCGCGATATGGCGATAGCGCACGCCGTGGAGACGCGCACCGCGCAGCATTTCATCGCCTACGATCCAGACGCTAACTGGCAGTTCTACATCGCGCCAGACGGCACCATGACCGTTCTGCCAACGCCCGTCATCGCCCCGCGGCCGCTCAGCACGCCCACGGTCGAGCCAGAGCCAGCGCCGCCCGCGCCGCAGGCGCAGCAGCAGCCCGAGCCGCAGGCTCGGCCGCAGCTCCCGGCTGAGTATTACGCTCCGCAGGCCGAGGTCATTGACCATACCGTTGTCGTTCCGCGCAAGGCCGCACGGCCGACGCTGATTGTGCACGTCGAAGGCGGCGAAGCACTGCGCGCGCAGCCTCCCATCGTGCTCGGCCGCCGCCCCGCCGAAATCGAGGGGCATACGAGCATCACGCTCGTTAGCCCCGGCCGCGAATGCTCACGCACTCACGCCGTGGTCGACGTCGATGATGCGTGCCGCCTGATCGTCACCGACCAGGACGCCGCAAACGGCACCACGGCGGATGCTACGCCACTTGCACCCCACACGCCGACCGTCGTGCCCAACGGAGTCCGCCTACAGCTCGGAGACGTCGCGGTGCGGATCGAGGCATTCCCGCCCGGTCAGTCACCCGTAAGCAGCGCCCCCAGAGCAGTTATCGCACCACACAAGGAGGAAGCATCATGACCGCTCATGCCACCACCGAGAAGGACGGCTCGGCAATCGTCACGCTTGACGGGCAGCCGCAGAAGATCATCGGCGCCGACCTCGAAGACGCCCGCCGCAAGGTTGCGAACCTCGTGGTCGAGCACGCGGCCGCGACCGGCGAGGTAGTCGAGTTCGTCACCACCGAGCCGAATGGTACGTGGGAGATGGTTGTGCATCCTGACGGCACTATTCACGAGAAGCCCGAGCCGGTCACGTCGCCATACCTTCGCACGAGCGCCCAAACGGCCCCCAGCGAGCCAGCCGCGCACGCGGCGACGGCCGAGGCGGCCGCGGAGGAACCCGCAGCCACCAGGCGCGCTATGCGCGAGTCGTTCTTGAAGAGCAACCGCATCGAGGAACCCGCTACGAAGGGCTGGCGCGGCACCGCAACCCGGCTCGGGCTGCGACTCTCCCCCGGCGCGGCCGAGAAGGCCGAACGCGATGACACGTTCGCCGTCTCGCAGCACTGGCCCGGCCCCCGCACTATCGCCGTCGTCAACGGCAAGGGCGGGGCGTCAAAGACGCCCACGACTGTGCTGCTCAGCGCGATCTTTGCTCGCTTCGGCGGCGCAGGCGTCCTCGCATGGGACGCGAACCAGACGCGCGGAACGCTCGGCTGGCGCACGGAGCAGGGGCCGCACGAGTCCACCGTGCTCGACCTCCTGCCCTCCGCCTCCGAGCTGCTGGGCACGAGCGCCCAATCGGCCGACCTCGCGCGATACGTTCACCACCAGACGGCCGACCGCTTCGACGTGCTGCGCTCCCAGCCGCTCGCGCTCGCGTCGGAACAGCGCCTCAGCGCCGAAGACGTTGATGCGATTTGGAACGTCGCGCGCAAGTATTACCGGCTCGTGTTCATCGACACCGGCAACGACGAGAGCGATGCCATGTGGGGCCGCCTCGTGGATCACGCCGACCAGATCGTAGTCGCTACCACCACGCGCGACGATCACGCCGAGGCCGGGGCGCTGCTGCTCGAAGCCCTCGCAGACCGCAGCGAACGCTCGGCAAAGCTCGCAGAGCGCGCCGTCGTCGTCGTCTCGCAGGCTGACCCACGCGCGACCGCCGCCAACATCAAGACCGTCGTGGACGGGTTCACCAGCCTCGCGCGAGAAGTCGCCACGATCCCGCACGATCCGCAGATGGTCGAAGGCTGGCTCAACGTCGCAGCGCTGCGCCCCGCGACGCAGCGCGCCTGGCTCGGCGCGGCCGCCGCGGTCGCCCGAGGCCTGTAGCTCGACAGCCGTGAGGGCCGGTGACGCAGAAGCGTCACCGGCCCTCATCGTTTGTAGGAACCCCAAGAGCCGGCGGCCGAGCTCACGTAGGGGAACCTACAAACGGCCGCCGCACCGACAACACACCCGGCGTCAAGATGGACAGTCATGTATGCGTACAGCTATGCTGGCGGCATGCAGGTAAAGCGCCGCCCCCGAGGAACACGCATCGCGCCCGTGCGCGTCGCGTGGGAAATCGAGCGCACGCGCAAGGAGCGGTTCGAACTGCTCGCGCGCCAGGCGGGCGTCTCTGCAAGCGTCTTCCTCGAACTGGTCATCGACCACATCGAGGACGAACTGACCGACCGAGGCGTGCCCGCATGGTTGCCTCAGCCCGAACCAGACGAAGGGGAGCTACCCATCGACACCGCATAAATGAGCGATACCCCAGCTCGGGGAGCTGGGGTATCGGAGAAGTCAGTACCTGAGCCGTATGAAGTTTGGCGACCGAATCGGATCAGGTGGAACAGAGGCCCGAGGGCTTCTGCCTGCCCAGGAGGTGACCTAGGAGGTGACACCATCATAGCAACACACAGCGATGTTTTCGCGCACCAACTTTCAGTTGCCGAAGCATGGGCGATCACCGCAGCAATCAGCCCCCGGCCAACCGTGCGCGTCGCAGCCGTCAGCGACGACGGCAGCACGCTCAACAGCTACCCGCCCCAGCACATCACGCCGGTCACAGAAACCGCGCCCGAGCGGCCCTGGGCGATCTATCTCACCGACCGCGAGCACGCCTACCGGCTGCTCTGCTTCGACCTCGACGGCAAGACGCCCGAGGCGGCCGAGGCCGCCGAGCAAGACGCGGCCGCACTCGCGCGGCTCCTCACCGACGCGGGCCTAGCACCCGTCGTTTGCCAGTCTGGCCCGCAGGGCGGCCGTCACATCTGGATCGCGCTACGCGAGGGAGTCTCGGCGGAGCTGGTGCACAGGCTCGCACGGCTCGCGAAGACGCTGCACACAACGCTCGATCTCTCCCCCATCATGAACCCCGCGGCCGGATGCGTGCGCCCACCAGGTGCGCCGCACCGCCACGGCGGCAGCTCAACCGTGATCGACGGCAAGCTGCACTCACTCACGCGCCCCAGCGGCACCGAGGCCGCCGTAGCGGCCGCCGTTGAGCGCCTGGCCCAGCTCGTCAATGATCGGGCCGCTACGGAGCGCACAGACACGTTCTCGGCCGAAACCGAGCAAGACGACCGCAAGCACCCCCACATTCCCGGCACCAAGCGCCCCCTAGCTCCCGCAGCGGCCGCAGCGCTGCGCGCTGACGCAGCCGCAGGAGACGCAAGCGCCGTGCTCTGGCGCGTGCTCACGGGCGCAGCGGCCGCGCACTGGCAGTACAGCGACCTCGCGCGCCTGCTCGACACCGCCCCAGGCCTTGAGCACGCGCGCACCCGCAGAGAGCACGGCCGCCGCATCGCACGCCGCCCCGACGAGCGCGCGCGTGTGCTGCGCCGCCAGTGGGATCGTGCCGTTGCCTACATCGCCAGCGGCCGCCGCGTCGTCGGCCGCGATGAGACGTTCGACGCCCGCGCTGACGCTATCGCCACGCTCGTGCTCGCTGTCCAGGGCCGCGCCGACGCCGCCCCCGGCCGATGGAACCGCGGCGGCGGCCCCGCCGACCGCCGCGTGCTCGACGCCCTCAGCATCCTCACCCTGCAAGCCGTCAGCGCCGACGTGGAGGCCGATACGCGCCGCCTGGCACTCATGGCAGGCATCGGCCGTGAAACCGCGCGCACAGCGCTGCTGCGCCTCTCCGAGGACGGCTGGATCGTTCGCACGCGCGAAGCCGAAGGACGGGGCGCTGCGCACTGGAAAATCGGCCCCCAGGTGGTTATTCACAGCAACCCGGATGAAGGCCGGTCACAAGTCGCCCACCGCCCCCCTGGCTCCGGCTCCGCCGCCCGAAACGCACTGCTGCTCGAACTTACGAACCGCTTGGACTCGGCCGCTCACGACCTCTTCACACTCGGAGCGCTTGGACTGCACGCCGGAAACGTCTATGCACGCTGCACTCACGATCCTCTCCCTCTCGCGCAGCTCGCTCGCCTCACCGGCTCGGATGCGGCACACACCGTGCAGACCCTCACGCAGCTCATCGAGGCCGACGTGCTGCTGCTCAGCCGCGACGGCTGGCACAAGCCCGCCGCCGACCGCCGCGAGACGGCCGCCGACGCCCGAGGCGTCACCGGCCGTCTCGCAGCCCGCGCAGAGCGCTACGCCGTCGAGCGCGAGCTATGGGCCTGGTGGCAAGACGAACTCGACTGGATGAACACGCCCCCGGCCGAACGCCCGAAGCGCCCCGCCCCCGGTCAACTCGTACTCGTGCCCGACGTTGGCCCAACGCCCCGCCCAATCCACCCGCGCACACCCTACGGCCGCGCCGACTACCGAGCCGCCCGCTGCATCCTCACCGGCATCACTCCCCCAGCTCGCCCGCGCCCCGTGCCCGTGTCCGACGCCGAACGCCTCATCATCGACACACTCGGCGCGACGCCTATTGCCACGATCCCGTTCTCCGATCCTCATGACGAACCGCGGCCCAACTACCTTGAAGGCAAAGCGCAGCGCAGCGGAGCGCGGCAGCCCTTCCGTGAGCGCACTGATCGCACGACGACGGTTCGCTTTGTCGGATGACGCACAAGCCCCCGCCTGACGGAGCAGGCGGGCGCATGTGGACACCGACGCAAAGCCACGCCTGCCCACAATGTGCACAGCCCAGCTATCGCAGGGCTGGCCTGCACACAGTGTGGACAGCCGAGCCGTAACACGAGGGTCGCACCGCGACCCGGCCAAGCCGTGCAGCTCTTCGAGCTGCACCGTTCGTCGGCCGCTACGCGGCCGCAGTGCTTGAACGCTTCGCGTTTTTTACCTTGAAGCCTGGCGGCATTCTACGTTCGCTCAACCTCCGCGCAAGTGCTTTCGCGGCATATCCTCGCTCGCTGCGCTCGCTCCGGTATTCCACGGTCACTTGCACTCCGGCGTCGCTCTCTGCGAAAGGCGTAAACGCCTTCAAGGCAAAAAACGAGAGGGAGAGAGAACATGGCTACCACCTACATCTGCAAGAGCTGCGCCGGACTGGCACCCGTTGGGATCGGCTACGCAGCGAAGGGCACCGACGCCGAGGCGAAGCAGTGCGCCGAGCGGATCGCGTGCGAATGCGGCCAGAGCCGCACCGCGAACGCCTGGGCCGTGCTCAACTGCCCATGCACCCAGATTCTCGGCCTGTACTCGACCGAGGAAGCAGCGACAGCGGCCGCCGAATGGTTCGGCTCGTGCAGCTTCGCCTACCGGCTCAGCGACGCCGAGCGCGACCGCCTCATCGCCGCCTAAATAGACCTATAAGTCCCATAAGACCTAGAGAAAGGCCAGACCATGACCAGCAACCGCGCAATCCCGTTTGACCTCGCCCACATCGCGGGAGCCGATGAGTTCCACCAGGCGACCGCCGAGCAGTTCCGCCAGGCAATCGGCCCCGGCGTGCTCATGTCACTGGGGGCGACCCGGCTTACCGCCGTACCCGGCCGATTCGACCGCGGCGGCCTCATGTTCACCGCCCGCATCCTGCCCTTCACCCGAACCGGCGACCGATACGCGGCCGCTCGCAACATGGCCGTGCTCATCAGCACGACCCCGCTCGATGAAATCGACGTTGAGGTACGCGAGTACGCCCGCGGCATCGAGCACGCGAAGATCGAAGGCGTCTACATCGACCAGCTCGCCCGCGCCGTGCTCGCGCTCGACTACGACGGCCCCGAGCCGCTGAACCCTCGCTACTGGCAATGACCGCCGCAGCCCGCCGCCTTCGGGCGGCGGGCGAAGGGGCTGCGCCCCCTCGCCGCTCCCCCGCCCGGTCGCATCCGCGACCGGGGCCGCCGACAGAGGGCGGCCATGCGTCGGCCGCTGCGCGGCCGCCCATCCTTGAGCTATCGCATTTTCTTGCCGTGAAGCCTTCGGCAGCATACGTTCGCTCCACCGACGCGCAAGTGCTTTCGCGGCATATCCTCACTCGCTGCGCTCGCTCCGGTATTCCACGGTCACTTGCACGTCGGCTCCGCTTTCTGCGCGGCACATTCGTGCCTTCACGGCAAAAAACGTGAGGGGTAGTTGGTAGTCAGAGACACCGGAGGAAATCATGGCTCGCAAGATCAAGACCACTAAGACCGCAGAGCAGCGCCGCGCCGAGGCCGACGCCCTGCACGAGTCCATCGCCCAGCAGGTCGAAGCGCTGCGCGACTCGGACGCCTGGCAGCGGTTCCTCGACTTCGCGCAGGCGTTCCACACCTACAGCCTGAACAACGTGCTTTTGATTCTCGGGCAGATGCCGAACGCTACCCGCGTCGCCGGGTTCCGCAAATGGCAGCAGCTCGGCCGCCAGGTGCGCAAGGGTGAGCGCGCCCTGAAAATCTTTGGGTTCCGCGAGCGTAAGGCCAAGGCCGACGAGGAAACCGAAGAAGGCACACTCGACCAGCTCGACACCGGCGAGCGCGTCGTGCGCTACTTCCCCATGCTGTCAGTGTTCGACATGAGCCAGACCGACCCCACCGACGAATGGCAAGACCCGACCCTAGCGCAGCGCCTCGACGGCAGCGACGAGGCCGGAATCTACGCCGCGACCCGCGACTATCTCACCGCGCAGGGCTGGACAGTCACCCGCGAGGCGATCCCCGGCGAGGTCAACGGATACACCACCACAGACGGCAGCCGCCGCGTGGTCGTAGATGCAGCGCTCAGTGATGCGCAGGCCGCTAAGACGATCCTGCACGAAGCCGCGCACGTCATTCTGCACAGTGCCGAGGAACACGCCGAGTACGTCGCGCACCGAGGCCTGAAAGAGTGCGAGGCCGAGAGCGTGGCCTACATCGTCGCCGGGATCATCGGACTCGACACGACCGCCTACAGCATCGGCTACGTCGCCGGATGGACGGACGGCGACACCGACACCATCAAGCAGACCGCCGCAAACGTGCTGCGCGCCGCGCACAAAATCGCAGACGCAATCACCACCGACGAAGAGCAGGAGGACGAAGCCCAGGCCGCCTAAATAGGCCTATAAGGCCCATTCGGCCGAGCAAGCCCGCCGCCGTTCGGCGGCGGGCGAGGGGCGGCCGCCCCTCGCGCTCCCCCACTACATCGACGGCCGCAAGCGGCCGACTCCATCCAAACGCTACGCGTTCTTTTGCCGTGAAGCCTGCGGCAGTCTACGTTCGTTTCACCTACGCGCAACCCCTTTCGCGGCATATCCTCACTCGCTGCGCTCGCTCCGGTATTCCACGGTGGGTTGCACTCCGGCTGCACTCACTACGAAGGCGTAAACGCCTTCACGGCAAAAAACGAGAGGGAGAGAGACACCATGCAGAGCATCGCCACCATCACGACCATCGTTCCCATCGTGGATGACACCGAGATTCCGCGGCAGCTTCGCAAGCTCGCAGAGCGCGACGAAGACCTGATGAGCTACGCCCGCAGCGGCTACACGCTCGCAAGCACGGTCGCGATCACCGGCCCCGAGTTCGTGACGTTCGTGGACACACTGACACGCGATCCCGAAACCATCCACTAATAGACCCATTAGACCTATAGGAGATACACCGATGAGTACCAAAGTTCCCGAGATTGGCACCCGCGTTATGGGCCTGCTCAACCTGGGCGGCCGCGGCACCTGCCTCAGCTTCGCCACCGTCACCGGCCACCGGCGCGAGGAAGGATCGCGCACCGTCGTCGCTATCGAGGTCGAGCACGACGGCGGAGAGCTGGACAGCTACCGCATGAACACCTACCCCGACTTCTGGGAGCTGGTCACAGATCACCGAGTGAGCGGAGCCGACGTGCAACCCGTTCGCGGGCAAGGTTGGCAAGCACGCTTCGGCCAAGCGCCCGTGCGAGCGACACACGCCGAGGCCGTCGAAGACGCGCGCGCCTGGTGGGCAGAGAAGGCCGCACCGCGCAAGCCCTAGACACCAATAGGCCTATTAGGTACAATAGACCTATAAACCCCATAATCCCCAACCTGGAAGGTAGACACCATGACCATCACCGCCGAGCACCTGACCATCACCCTCGAAGACGGGCGCGAGCTGACCGGCCGAATGCCGGTCGAGCTGGCGCACAAGTGGGCCGAGGCCGAGCACGGCGACGAGTGGCAGCAGCTCAGCCCCGCAAAGCAGAGCATCGAAATCACCGCTGCGCTCGATGCCCTCAATCGCGCAGCGCAGGAACACCAAGGGTGAGTGCCCGCCGCCCGCGGCCGTTCGGCCGCGGGCACCAGGCGGCAGCGCCGGGGCGCTGCACCGGCCGCATCCGCGACCGGTGCCGCCGACAGAGGGCGGCCATGCGTCGGCCGCTGCGCGGCCGCACATCTTTCAATTCGTATTTTGCCGTGAAGCCTGCGGCATTCTACGTTCGCTCCACCTACACGCAAGTGCTTTCGCGGCATATCCTCGCGTCTCTCGCTGGCGCTCGGCCGCTCCGGTATTCCACGGTCACTTGCCCTCCGGCTGCGCTCGCTACGAAGGCACATGGTGCCTTCACGGCAAAAAACGTGGGGGAGTGTCAGAGGGAACCGAGGCACTGGGCAGGAAAGGAACCGATCATGAGCTTTACAGTCACCGTCTACAGCAAGCCGAGCTGCGTGCAGTGCAACGCGACCTATCGGGCGCTCGATAACAAGGGCATCAACTACCAGGTGATCGACGTGACCGCCGACGATGCGGCCGCCGAGTACGTCAAGGGGCTGGGCTACATGCAGGCACCCGTCGTCGTCACCGATGACGAGCACTGGTCGGGCTTTCGCCCCGACAAGATCGAAGCGCTCTCGCAGCGACTCACTGACACCGCGGAATAGACCCATAAGACCCATAAGGGGAAATATCATGCTGACCAAAGAAGAGCGCGCCGCGTGGATCGCGAAGCGCGAGGCCGAGCACCAGAAGATCAAAGACCGCATCCGCGCAGCCGGGATCAAGTACCCGCTGGGCTGGGATGAAATGGGATCGAGTGAGAAAGATATGTGGGAAGACCGCATGATCCGCTCTATCGACCGGCTCGAAGGGAAGAGCAAGTGAGGGCGGGCGTGCTGCGCACGATCCTTGCAGGCGTGCTCGCAATCGCAAGCGCCACCGGCCTACAGAGCTGCACCGAGACGAGCGCAGCCGACGCCGAGCTGCTGCCCGCTGAGAGCGCACAAGTGATCGCCGTAGTAGACGGCGACACCATCGACGTGCAGACGGCCGGGGGAGAGGCGCGCGTGCGCCTCATCGGCCTCGATACACCCGAAATCAACCGCGACGGCGGGCAAGATGACTGCTACGCGCAAGAGGCCCGCGACGAGCTGAACACAATGGTCTACGGGCAGGCGGTCGAGCTGCGCGCCGATCCCACTCAGGATGACACCGACCGCTACGGGCGACTGCTGCGCCACGTCTACATCGACGGGCAGAGCGCAGCCGTCGTGCTGCTCGAAGCAGGAGCCGCGCACGAGTACACCTACGATGCGCCCTACATCGGCCAGGCCGAGCACCGCGACGCAGAGCGCGCAGCGCAGGCCGACGCGCTGGGAATGTGGGGGAGCTGCACCGGGTAATCTGCCGAAACCATAGACACGACTAGACCTATTAGGTACAATAGACCTATAAACCCCATAATCCCGAATACCGAACCGAGAGGAAAGATCATGACCACCTTCATCAGCTTCACCGGGAACCTGGCCAAGGCACCCGAGCTGCGCACCGACAAGAACGGCCGCCCCTACACCTTCGCTCGCGTCATCCGCACGGATCGCGTGAACAAGGGCGGTGAGTTCGAGGACGGCGGCACCGAGGGTTACGACGTTGCAGTCTGGGGAGCCGACGCCGAGGCGCTGTGCGACCTCGCTGAGCGTTGCGGGAACGTGCGCGTGAACGTCGCGGGCGAAGAGCTGCTGGACACCTACACGAACGACGAGGGCAACACCCGCACCGTTCGCAAGGTGCTCGATGCGGAAGTGACCGTGAGCCTTCGCGGCCAGACCGTCACCGTCGAGCGCCGGAACTAGACCGCCGAGATAGTGGGCTGCCAAGGTGCAGCCCACTATCTGCCCCCAATAGGGGTATTAGTACCATTAGACCTGAAAGAAGGGCACCATGATTCTTGCGTATTGCAACCAGAAGGGCGGAGTGGGGAAGTCCACCACCGTCTACCACCACGCCCGCGCCGCGATCCTCGACGGACAGCGCGTGCTTGTGATCGACGCCGACCCGCAGGGCAACATCACCAGCGTTCTCACCGAAGACATGCAAGAGGGCGACGTCGGCGTGGCAGACGCGCTCAGTAGCCGCAGCGAAGACACGCTGGCCGACGTGCTCGTGCCCGGTATCTGGGAAGGCCTCACGGTCGCGCCGACCGTGGGCGACAACCTGGCCGACGTGCGAAACGAACTCGTTATCTCATCGGAGCCGGGCCGCGAATCGCGGCTGCGCGCGCAGCTCGCCGCGATCCAGGCCGAATATGACCTGGTGCTCATCGACTGTGGCCCCGCTATCGACCCGCTGACGATCAGCGCACTCACGGCAGCCGAGGCAGTCGTGATCGTCTCACAGTCGAAGCTGTGGAGCGTCAACGGCCTCGCGAAGCTCATGACCACCGTGAGCCAGGTGCGCGAGCACTATAACCCGCAGCTCACGGTCGCCGGTCTGGTGCTCAACGCGCACGAGGCGCACACACTCGCAGGAGGCTACTGGGCCGACGAGCTGACGGCGGCCGCCGAGGCCGCACAGCTCCCGATTCTTACCCCACCCGTGCCGAAGCGGCAGGCAATCGCAGATGCCACCGAGACGGCCCGCGGCTTGGACGAAGGCGACGCGCAGGCGCGCGACCTCGCCGCGATCTACGCCGCACACATCGACCAGCTCATGAAGGGAACTGCTCATGTCTAAGAAACCCGAACGCCGACGCTCACAACTCGGCGGCCTGTCGCCCGTAGCGCCGATGAGCGGCCGCGTTGAGGCGGCACAGCCGGCCCCTGAGAGAACAGCACCCGCAGCGGCCGCGCCCGCTGCGCCAAAGCGCACCGCGGCGGCGGCCGCCAGCTCGAAGCCTGGCACCCGCACGAAGATGGGATATTACGCGGCCCCGGAGGATAGCGAACGCATCCGGGCAGCGTTCATTGCAGCGAGGAACGCAGGGCGGCCGTATCGGTCACTCTCTGACTTCCAGCTCGAAGCAATTCTCGACAAGGTAGTGCAGCTCGAAGCCGAGTTGAACGGTGGCCGACCGTTCGAGGGCGCACCCGCGCACAGCCTGTCACCCGGCCGCCCGATGGAGTAGGGGAGTAACCACAATGGCAATCAACGAGGAACAGCGGCAGCTCGAAATCGCCGCCGAGGTCGAAGAGCTGGCGCGTGCGCTCGCGCACTCAACCCGTGACGTACCGCACCCGCGCGACTCATACCGGCTGCTCGGTGAGCTGGGCGCGACTATCGACCACCTGGCGCAGGTGATCGACCAGCTCGGCAAGTGGCACAGCCGCACCGAGGACGGCACGCACTACAACGGCGAAGACGGCGGCGGCAGCGGCAGCGCTAGCGCGGCCGCCGACGAGCTGACCACCGCAGCAAACATGCTCAGGCTCGCATCGAGCCACGTTGGCCGGGCACACAGCCATAACGGCGTCGTGCGCTGGTACGGCGAGTAACCCAACCAGGAGGACTAACCCCATCATGAAAGCTTGGATTGAAGCCGCATTCGGCAAGCACCGGCCATTCTTGAGTCTCTGGCTCGCCGTCGGCAGCCTCTTTGCTCTCAGTATGGGCATTGGTTACTGCGCGACACCGAAGCGCACCGCGCTCGACGGCATCGCCTGGCTCGGCACTACTTTCGGACTCCCGCAGGGATACGCCGACTGGATCGCGAGCGTGCAGACCTGGCTCAGTGAGCACCAGGTCACCACAAGCAACATTCTGGGCGTGCTGCTCGGCCTTGGGATATTCGCACTGATTGTCTACGGCAACAGTGCCGTGAAGCCGAGCGGCCCGGCCGGTGCAACCGTGTTCGTCGTTTGGGGGATCGCGCAAGAAGTTGGTGTGACTGGCTGGTGGTGGGCAAGCGCTATTGGGGTGTGACACTTGGGGTAGACAGTCGTTACCAGGAAGTTGAATGAACGACATGACCATGAAGAAACCCCGCCGTCAGTTCACTGACGAGTTCAAGGCCGACGCTGTGCAACTCGTCATCCAGGGACAGCGGCCGATCGCGCAGGTCGCCCGGGAGCTCGAGATTAACGAGTCTTCTCTGGGGTACTGGGTGAAGAACTACCGGCAAGCCAACCCGGACCCGCAGACGGCGCCTGCCCCGGTCGACGCCGCGCGATATGCGAGGCTCGAGGCGGAGAACCGTCGTCTGGCAGAGGAGAACGCGTTCCTGAAAAAAGCCGCGGCCTTCTTCGCGAAGGAACAGCGGTGAGCGTGAAGTTCCAGCTGATCCACGAGGAGAAGGCCCACCACACGATTGGCCTGATGACACGCCTGCTGAAGGTGTCTCGGGCTGGCTACTACGCCTGGGCGAAACGACAAGGCACCACCACGCCATCTGGTCGCCGACGCGATGAGTTGGCGGCGTTGATCAAGCAGATCGACGAGGACAAGCAGCAGACGTACGGGTTCCGGAGGATGCTCCACGAGCTTGCCCGCAGGGGTGTCACGGCCTCGGCGGGCCTGGTGCGGAAGCTGATGCGCCAGCTCGGTGTGCACGGGGTGCAGCCGCGTGCGTCGAAGCGGACCACGATTCCCGCACTCGACGCCCAGGACCGTCCGGACTGGTTGCGCCGCGACTTCACCGCCGAGCAGCCAGGGCAGCGGTTCGTCGGTGACATCACGTATCTGCGCACCGGGGAGGGATGGCTGTATCTCGCGACCGTGATTGATCTGTACAACCGTGAAGTGGTGGGGTGGTCGATGGCTGATCACATGCGCGTCGAGCTCGTCAGCGATGCCCTCACGATGGCGCATACCCACGGTCGTATCGGTGAGGGTGCCGTGTTTCACTCGGATCGCGGCTCGGTCTACACCTCGGCTGCCTATGCCGAGCTTGCCGAGCAGTGCCAGGTGAAGCTCTCGGTTGGGCGGACCGGGGTGTGCTGGGACAACGCCGTCGCTGAGAGCTTCTTCTCGATGTTGAAGAACGAGATGTACCACCGGCAGGCTTTCGCCACCAGAGGGCGTGCGAGGTTCGCGGTGATGGAGTACATCGAGGTGTTCTACAACCGTGGCAGGCTCCACTCAACGCTGGGATATCGCACCCCTGTCGAGGTCCGCCACGCATACGAACGAAACACAGATCATCAGAACGCGGTCGCGGCCTGATCCACAAGAAGAGTGTCTACAAAACTTGACACAGCCCAGGTCGCTCGATACGCTGATTCCACCCGGCCGGGCGATCAGATCAACAGCGTCATGCGGAGTCAGGCAAAGGAGCAACTCATGGGAGAAACGATCGCGATTGTCGGCGGCACACTCATCGACGGAAATGGGGGAGTTCCCGTTCCCGAAACGACCGTGTTCATTGAAGACGGCAGGATCACGAAGGTTGGTTCCACGGACCAGATCGAGGTACATCCGAACATCCGGCAGATCGATGCCCAGGGGAAGTGGATTCTTCCCGGCCTGGTGAACGGAAACGTGCACCTGCTGGACGGAATCATGATGATGGGTCGGGGCGGCATCGAATACCTCGCCCGATTCGAAGGGAACTACTACAAGGTCATCGAGGAAGCCGCCCAAATCGCCCTCCGTGGCGGGGTCACGACCGTGTTCGACACGTGGAACGCGCTCGAACCTGTCACGATCGCGCGCGACCGGATCGCATCGGGTGCAGCCGAAGGCGCCCGCATCTTCTTCGCGGGAACGCTCATCGGCATGGGCGGACCGTTCACCGGCGACTTCATGCGGCCGTCGATGCAGGCGCGTACCGTCATGAGTCGCACCTTCGCCGATCGCATGGATGCAATGTTCGAGGTCGGAATGGGGCGGCACCTCAGTACGCTCCCGCCGGCAGAGGTGCGCCCGTTGATCCGCGAGTATTTGGAGCGGGGAGTCGACTTCTGCAAGATCGCCGTCACTGATCACCTGGTGGGTCTCCTCGGATTCCGCGCCCCGTACTTCACCTTCTCGGAGCGGGTGCTCGATGTGCTGGTCGACGAAGTTCGACGTGCCGGCGTCCCCCTCCTCACGCATACGACCTCGCTGGAAGGCCTCAATACGGCGATCGAGCGGGATGCGGACCTGATGATCCACGCCACAATGACCGGGCAGGCCCCGATTCCCGAGGAGACGATCGAGAAGCTCCTCGAGAAACAACTGTGGAGTGAAGTTCAGCCCACGACCATCGCCCAGCAGGCGTGGATGGACTCGGTCGACCACCCCTTCGCCGACTTCTCCGGGCGGGTGCATCATGAGAATGACGTTCGCATGATCAAGGCCGGCGTGCCGCTCGTGCTGGGAACTGACGCCGGGTGCACGGATCCCGACATCCTCGAAGATATGTCCCAGGGTGAACTCCACGAGCGGCCGTGGACGCTCGGCGAGGACCACTTCGTGTGGATGCAGGCAATGGTCGAGAAGGGTATGGATCCGATGGCAGCAATTCTTGCGGGGACTGCGAACCCGGCAAAGGCATACCGGAAGTTCGACGAACTCGGCAGCATCGACGTCGGCAAGCTCGGGGACGTCGTGGTGCTCGACCAGGATCCGCTCGCCGACATCACGAACATGCGAACGCTGTCTCACGTCGTGAAGGAAGGGCGGGAGATCGACTTCCATGGACTTCCACTGAGTCCGTTGGTCACTGCGTACCCTCGCACTGCGAACGTCCTCGACTAGCTCGTCGCCGCGCCAGGCGGGAGAGCGGGACTGAGCCTCCATCGCAAGCGGGGTCTGCCGGAAGTATCGAACTCCGGCGGGCCCCGCTTCGTCGTCGGCCAGTACGTGCTCCGCGTCCGAGTACATCGGGCGAACCCACCGGGGTCCGTGGCGTCCTAGGTGTACTGATCACGATGGTTGTTGACAGATGAGAGACCTCCGGGTCGAGTTGTAGCTGCTTAGTTCTATGACTCAGACCAACGGAGGTCCTGGGGTGTGACACTTGGGGTAGACAGTCGTTACCAGGAAGTTGAATGAACGACATGACCATGAAGAAACCCCGCCGTCAGTTCACTGACGAGTTCAAGGCCGACGCTGTGCAACTCGTCATCCAGGGACAGCGGCCGATCGCGCAGGTCGCCCGGGAGCTCGAGATTAACGAGTCTTCTCTGGGGTACTGGGTGAAGAACTACCGGCAAGCCAACCCGGACCCGCAGACTGCGCCTGCCCCGGTCGACGCCGCGCGATATGCGAGGCTCGAGGCGGAGAACCGTCGTCTGGCAGAGGAGAACGCGTTCCTGAAAAAAGCCGCGGCCTTCTTCGCGAAGGAACAGCGGTGAGCGTGAAGTTCCAGCTGATCCACGAGGAGAAGGCCCACCACACGATTGGCCTGATGACACGCCTGCTGAAGGTGTCTCGGGCTGGCTACTACGCCTGGGCGAAACGACAAGGCACCACCACGCCATCTGGTCGCCGACGCGATGAGTTGGCGGCGTTGATCAAGCAGATCGACGAGGACAAGCAGCAGACGTACGGGTTCCGGAGGATGCTCCACGAGCTTGCCCGCAGGGGTGTCACGGCCTCGGCGGGCCTGGTGCGGAAGCTGATGCGCCAGCTCGGTGTGCACGGGGTGCAGCCGCGTGCGTCGAAGCGGACCACGATTCCCGCACTCGACGCCCAGGACCGTCCGGACTGGTTGCGCCGCGACTTCACCGCCGAGCAGCCAGGGCAGCGGTTCGTCGGTGACATCACGTATCTGCGCACCGGGGAGGGATGGCTGTATCTCGCGACCGTGATTGATCTGTACAACCGTGAAGTGGTGGGGTGGTCGATGGCTGATCACATGCGCGTCGAGCTCGTCAGCGATGCCCTCACGATGGCGCATACCCACGGTCGTATCGGTGAGGGTGCCGTGTTTCACTCGGATCGCGGCTCGGTCTACACCTCGGCTGCCTATGCCGAGCTTGCCGAGCAGTGCCAGGTGAAGCTCTCGGTTGGGCGGACCGGGGTGTGCTGGGACAACGCCGTCGCTGAGAGCTTCTTCTCGATGTTGAAGAACGAGATGTACCACCGGCAGGCTTTCGCCACCAGAGGGCGTGCGAGGTTCGCGGTGATGGAGTACATCGAGGTGTTCTACAACCGTGGCAGGCTCCACTCAACGCTGGGATATCGCACCCCTGTCGAGGTCCGCCACGCATACGAACGAAACACAGATCATCAGAACGCGGTCGCGGCCTGATCCACAAGAAGAGTGTCTACAAAACTTGACACAGCCCAGGTCGCTCGATACGCTGATTCCACCCGGCCGGGCGATCAGATCAACAGCGTCATGCGGAGTCAGGCAAAGGAGCAACTCATGGGAGAAACGATCGCGATTGTCGGCGGCACACTCATCGACGGAAATGGGGGAGTTCCCGTTCCCGAAACGACCGTGTTCATTGAAGACGGCAGGATCACGAAGGTTGGTTCCACGGACCAGATCGAGGTACATCCGAACATCCGGCAGATCGATGCCCAGGGGAAGTGGATTCTTCCCGGCCTGGTGAACGGAAACGTGCACCTGCTGGACGGAATCATGATGATGGGTCGGGGCGGCATCGAATACCTCGCCCGATTCGAAGGGAACTACTACAAGGTCATCGAGGAAGCCGCCCAAATCGCCCTCCGTGGCGGGGTCACGACCGTGTTCGACACGTGGAACGCGCTCGAACCTGTCACGATCGCGCGCGACCGGATCGCATCGGGTGCAGCCGAAGGCGCCCGCATCTTCTTCGCGGGAACGCTCATCGGCATGGGCGGACCGTTCACCGGCGACTTCATGCGGCCGTCGATGCAGGCGCGTACCGTCATGAGTCGCACCTTCGCCGATCGCATGGATGCAATGTTCGAGGTCGGAATGGGGCGGCACCTCAGTACGCTCCCGCCGGCAGAGGTGCGCCCGTTGATCCGCGAGTATTTGGAGCGGGGAGTCGACTTCTGCAAGATCGCCGTCACTGATCACCTGGTGGGTCTCCTCGGATTCCGCGCCCCGTACTTCACCTTCTCGGAGCGGGTGCTCGATGTGCTGGTCGACGAAGTTCGACGTGCCGGCGTCCCCCTCCTCACGCATACGACCTCGCTGGAAGGCCTCAATACGGCGATCGAGCGGGATGCGGACCTGATGATCCACGCCACAATGACCGGGCAGGCCCCGATTCCCGAGGAGACGATCGAGAAGCTCCTCGAGAAACAACTGTGGAGTGAAGTTCAGCCCACGACCATCGCCCAGCAGGCGTGGATGGACTCGGTCGACCACCCCTTCGCCGACTTCTCCGGGCGGGTGCATCATGAGAATGACGTTCGCATGATCAAGGCCGGCGTGCCGCTCGTGCTGGGAACTGACGCCGGGTGCACGGATCCCGACATCCTCGAAGATATGTCCCAGGGTGAACTCCACGAGCGGCCGTGGACGCTCGGCGAGGACCACTTCGTGTGGATGCAGGCAATGGTCGAGAAGGGTATGGATCCGATGGCAGCAATTCTTGCGGGGACTGCGAACCCGGCAAAGGCATACCGGAAGTTCGACGAACTCGGCAGCATCGACGTCGGCAAGCTCGGGGACGTCGTGGTGCTCGACCAGGATCCGCTCGCCGACATCACGAACATGCGAACGCTGTCTCACGTCGTGAAGGAAGGGCGGGAGATCGACTTCCATGGACTTCCACTGAGTCCGTTGGTCACTGCGTACCCTCGCACTGCGAACGTCCTCGACTAGCTCGTCGCCGCGCCAGGCGGGAGAGCGGGACTGAGCCTCCATCGCAAGCGGGGTCTGCCGGAAGTATCGAACTCCGGCGGGCCCCGCTTCGTCGTCGGCCAGTACGTGCTCCGCGTCCGAGTACATCGGGCGAACCCACCGGGGTCCGTGGCGTCCTAGGTGTACTGATCACGATGGTTGTTGACAGATGAGAGACCTCCGGGTCGAGTTGTAGCTGCTTAGTTCTATGACTCAGACCAACGGAGGTCCTGGGGTGTGACACTTGGGGTAGACAGTCGTTACCAGGAAGTTGAATGAACGACATGACCATGAAGAAACCCCGCCGTCAGTTCACTGACGAGTTCAAGGCCGACGCTGTGCAACTCGTCATCCAGGGACAGCGGCCGATCGCGCAGGTCGCCCGGGAGCTCGAGATTAACGAGTCTTCTCTGGGGTACTGGGTGAAGAACTACCGGCAAGCCAACCCGGACCCGCAGACTGCGCCTGCCCCGGTCGACGCCGCGCGATATGCGAGGCTCGAGGCGGAGAACCGTCGTCTGGCAGAGGAGAACGCGTTCCTGAAAAAAGCCGCGGCCTTCTTCGCGAAGGAACAGCGGTGAGCGTGAAGTTCCAGCTGATCCACGAGGAGAAGGCCCACCACACGATTGGCCTGATGACACGCCTGCTGAAGGTGTCTCGGGCTGGCTACTACGCCTGGGCGAAACGACAAGGCACCACCACGCCATCTGGTCGCCGACGCGATGAGTTGGCGGCGTTGATCAAGCAGATCGACGAGGACAAGCAGCAGACGTACGGGTTCCGGAGGATGCTCCACGAGCTTGCCCGCAGGGGTGTCACGGCCTCGGCGGGCCTGGTGCGGAAGCTGATGCGCCAGCTCGGTGTGCACGGGGTGCAGCCGCGTGCGTCGAAGCGGACCACGATTCCCGCACTCGACGCCCAGGACCGTCCGGACTGGTTGCGCCGCGACTTCACCGCCGAGCAGCCAGGGCAGCGGTTCGTCGGTGACATCACGTATCTGCGCACCGGGGAGGGATGGCTGTATCTCGCGACCGTGATTGATCTGTACAACCGTGAAGTGGTGGGGTGGTCGATGGCTGATCACATGCGCGTCGAGCTCGTCAGCGATGCCCTCACGATGGCGCATACCCACGGTCGTATCGGTGAGGGTGCCGTGTTTCACTCGGATCGCGGCTCGGTCTACACCTCGGCTGCCTATGCCGAGCTTGCCGAGCAGTGCCAGGTGAAGCTCTCGGTTGGGCGGACCGGGGTGTGCTGGGACAACGCCGTCGCTGAGAGCTTCTTCTCGATGTTGAAGAACGAGATGTACCACCGGCAGGCTTTCGCCACCAGAGGGCGTGCGAGGTTCGCGGTGATGGAGTACATCGAGGTGTTCTACAACCGTGGCAGGCTCCACTCAACGCTGGGATATCGCACCCCTGTCGAGGTCCGCCACGCATACGAACGAAACACAGATCATCAGAACGCGGTCGCGGCCTGATCCACAAGAAGAGTGTCTACAAAACTTGACACAGCCCAGGTCGCTCGATACGCTGATTCCACCCGGCCGGGCGATCAGATCAACAGCGTCATGCGGAGTCAGGCAAAGGAGCAACTCATGGGAGAAACGATCGCGATTGTCGGCGGCACACTCATCGACGGAAATGGGGGAGTTCCCGTTCCCGAAACGACCGTGTTCATTGAAGACGGCAGGATCACGAAGGTTGGTTCCACGGACCAGATCGAGGTACATCCGAACATCCGGCAGATCGATGCCCAGGGGAAGTGGATTCTTCCCGGCCTGGTGAACGGAAACGTGCACCTGCTGGACGGAATCATGATGATGGGTCGGGGCGGCATCGAATACCTCGCCCGATTCGAAGGGAACTACTACAAGGTCATCGAGGAAGCCGCCCAAATCGCCCTCCGTGGCGGGGTCACGACCGTGTTCGACACGTGGAACGCGCTCGAACCTGTCACGATCGCGCGCGACCGGATCGCATCGGGTGCAGCCGAAGGCGCCCGCATCTTCTTCGCGGGAACGCTCATCGGCATGGGCGGACCGTTCACCGGCGACTTCATGCGGCCGTCGATGCAGGCGCGTACCGTCATGAGTCGCACCTTCGCCGATCGCATGGATGCAATGTTCGAGGTCGGAATGGGGCGGCACCTCAGTACGCTCCCGCCGGCAGAGGTGCGCCCGTTGATCCGCGAGTATTTGGAGCGGGGAGTCGACTTCTGCAAGATCGCCGTCACTGATCACCTGGTGGGTCTCCTCGGATTCCGCGCCCCGTACTTCACCTTCTCGGAGCGGGTGCTCGATGTGCTGGTCGACGAAGTTCGACGTGCCGGCGTCCCCCTCCTCACGCATACGACCTCGCTGGAAGGCCTCAATACGGCGATCGAGCGGGATGCGGACCTGATGATCCACGCCACAATGACCGGGCAGGCCCCGATTCCCGAGGAGACGATCGAGAAGCTCCTCGAGAAACAACTGTGGAGTGAAGTTCAGCCCACGACCATCGCCCAGCAGGCGTGGATGGACTCGGTCGACCACCCCTTCGCCGACTTCTCCGGGCGGGTGCATCATGAGAATGACGTTCGCATGATCAAGGCCGGCGTGCCGCTCGTGCTGGGAACTGACGCCGGGTGCACGGATCCCGACATCCTCGAAGATATGTCCCAGGGTGAACTCCACGAGCGGCCGTGGACGCTCGGCGAGGACCACTTCGTGTGGATGCAGGCAATGGTCGAGAAGGGTATGGATCCGATGGCAGCAATTCTTGCGGGGACTGCGAACCCGGCAAAGGCATACCGGAAGTTCGACGAACTCGGCAGCATCGACGTCGGCAAGCTCGGGGACGTCGTGGTGCTCGACCAGGATCCGCTCGCCGACATCACGAACATGCGAACGCTGTCTCACGTCGTGAAGGAAGGGCGGGAGATCGACTTCCATGGACTTCCACTGAGTCCGTTGGTCACTGCGTACCCTCGCACTGCGAACGTCCTCGACTAGCTCGTCGCCGCGCCAGGCGGGAGAGCGGGACTGAGCCTCCATCGCAAGCGGGGTCTGCCGGAAGTATCGAACTCCGGCGGGCCCCGCTTCGTCGTCGGCCAGTACGTGCTCCGCGTCCGAGTACATCGGGCGAACCCACCGGGGTCCGTGGCGTCCTAGGTGTACTGATCACGATGGTTGTTGACAGATGAGAGACCTCCGGGTCGAGTTGTAGCTGCTTAGTTCTATGACTCAGACCAACGGAGGTCCTGGGGTGTGACACTTGGGGTAGACAGTCGTTACCAGGAAGTTGAATGAACGACATGACCATGAAGAAACCCCGCCGTCAGTTCACTGACGAGTTCAAGGCCGACGCTGTGCAACTCGTCATCCAGGGACAGCGGCCGATCGCGCAGGTCGCCCGGGAGCTCGAGATTAACGAGTCTTCTCTGGGGTACTGGGTGAAGAACTACCGGCAAGCCAACCCGGACCCGCAGACTGCGCCTGCCCCGGTCGACGCCGCGCGATATGCGAGGCTCGAGGCGGAGAACCGTCGTCTGGCAGAGGAGAACGCGTTCCTGAAAAAAGCCGCGGCCTTCTTCGCGAAGGAACAGCGGTGAGCGTGAAGTTCCAGCTGATCCACGAGGAGAAGGCCCACCACACGATTGGCCTGATGACACGCCTGCTGAAGGTGTCTCGGGCTGGCTACTACGCCTGGGCGAAACGACAAGGCACCACCACGCCATCTGGTCGCCGACGCGATGAGTTGGCGGCGTTGATCAAGCAGATCGACGAGGACAAGCAGCAGACGTACGGGTTCCGGAGGATGCTCCACGAGCTTGCCCGCAGGGGTGTCACGGCCTCGGCGGGCCTGGTGCGGAAGCTGATGCGCCAGCTCGGTGTGCACGGGGTGCAGCCGCGTGCGTCGAAGCGGACCACGATTCCCGCACTCGACGCCCAGGACCGTCCGGACTGGTTGCGCCGCGACTTCACCGCCGAGCAGCCAGGGCAGCGGTTCGTCGGTGACATCACGTATCTGCGCACCGGGGAGGGATGGCTGTATCTCGCGACCGTGATTGATCTGTACAACCGTGAAGTGGTGGGGTGGTCGATGGCTGATCACATGCGCGTCGAGCTCGTCAGCGATGCCCTCACGATGGCGCATACCCACGGTCGTATCGGTGAGGGTGCCGTGTTTCACTCGGATCGCGGCTCGGTCTACACCTCGGCTGCCTATGCCGAGCTTGCCGAGCAGTGCCAGGTGAAGCTCTCGGTTGGGCGGACCGGGGTGTGCTGGGACAACGCCGTCGCTGAGAGCTTCTTCTCGATGTTGAAGAACGAGATGTACCACCGGCAGGCTTTCGCCACCAGAGGGCGTGCGAGGTTCGCGGTGATGGAGTACATCGAGGTGTTCTACAACCGTGGCAGGCTCCACTCAACGCTGGGATATCGCACCCCTGTCGAGGTCCGCCACGCATACGAACGAAACACAGATCATCAGAACGTGGTCGCGGCCTGATCCACAAGAAGAGTGTCTACAAAACTTGACACAGCCCACTATCGCGTTGCCCATTTTCTTGCTGCTCATGTGGTGGGGGAGCAAGGACGAGCGCGAACGTGACGGCCTCAAAGACTTTGGTGAACGTGTCCTACTGGCACTCGTTGAGTTGTTGGCAGTCGTCATCGCTCTACCGATCATGATCTTCGGCATCTTCTACACGCTGCGCCCCCGAGAGGGAGCGTGATTGCCGTGAAGATCGTCTACTACCTTGGGCTGCTGCTCGGCATCGCCATGTTCACAGCCTCATGGCTGATCCGCCGTAAGCAGATCACCGAAGGCCCGCTGGCCCGAGCTGAGAAACCGTTGATGCTCGGGGGAGCGGCCGTCACGTTAGCCTTCGCGCTGCTCGGCTTCGCCACGATATGAGAGGGGCAGCTATGGCTCAGAGCGATCAGATGAGCGACGCGGAGCTGGCGCGTGAGATGAGCCGACTTGAGGCGGCGATAGCCGCCGCTGCGAGTGACGAAGAGCGGCAGCGCTGCAATGCGTTGTTGAGCGAAGTGCGCTTCGAGCTGATGAAGCGCGGCCACGTCGCACAAGGTGGAGGCTGCGCCCAATAACGGTCGTTTTCGGGCACCGGCTCGCGCCGCCTCGAATGAGCCGCGACACGCCGGAAGATGACCGACCGAAACCTATGACCGAAACCCAAACCGACCCGAAACCCGGCCTGTACCGTTTACGAGCAGGTAGGAATATCGGGAGTACCCCAGGAGGTGCAGCACATCATGTCGCAACCAACCTTTGACGTAGAGACGCGCTGGCCCGAGCTATTCGCGCAGCTCGACCCCGAGCAGCGGCGAGCCGTTGTTCGGTCGCTCGCTGCGGGCTGGCATGAGGGATGGGAGCCGAACCGCGAGGACGTGGCCGACCTCATCGACTACACGCGGGGCGCGCTCACGTTCGATGAGTACCAGGCGCGTTCGGCCGCGAAGGCCGAACGCATCGCCGGAGCGGCCTCCACGCTCTGATGCCGCAGCAGTTCGATTCGTGGGCGTCGTATTTCTACCCGGAGACGTACAACGAGCAGACCGGGTTCGGCGTCATGCGGAATGTCCCCGGCATCCGAGACTTCGACGCGCTGCGCAGCTACGACTATCGCATGTCGTTTGCTCGGCGCACCGAGCTTGAGCTGCGCCCCGAGCTAGTCGCTCGGACGTTCGACGGCGAACACATGAAGGCCTTGCACGGCCAGCTCTTCCAAGACGTTTATGAATGGGCTGGGCAGTACCGGACTGTGAACATGGCGAAGGGCGGCGGAGCGCCCTTCGCGGATGCTCACAACGGCGCGATAGACGCCTATCTGACCGAGGTTCGTGCCATGGTCGAGCGCACCGACTGGGCGCAGCTCGACCATGCTGCATTCGCTGAGCGCACGGCGGAAGTCTTCGCCCACGTCAACCAGGCGCACCCGTTCCGTGAGGGCAACGGACGCACGACCAAGGTGTTTATGGAGCACATCGCGGAGCGGTCGCCGTACACGCTTGAGTTCGAGCGGGTGCCCGAGGAAGTGTGGAACCTTGCATCGGCGGCAACCCGGCCGCCGATGGGGGAGTACACGCCGAATCATCGCCCTATGGTGCCCGTGTTCGAGCACGCGGCCGTGCCGCGCTCGAACGTGCTCATTCACGAGGGCGGCCGCGTCACCGAGGCCGCAGCGCCCGAGAAACCGATGACGCTCGCGGAGCGCATCGAGCGGAAGATGAGCGAGCTGCGCGAGACGCGGACGACGCAGCCGAAGCACGCAGCGGAGCGAGGAAAGACCCCCGAGCTGGGCGACGGCACGCAGCCCAAGCCGCCGACCCGAGGCGGGCGGTAGCCGTGCGGATCGGATACACCCGCGTCAGCACTCGCGAGCAGAACGCAGACTCGCAAATAGCCCGCCTCGAACAGGCAGGATGCGAACGAATCTTTGTTGACGTGGGCTACTCAAGCCGAGTGGAAGATCGCCCTGACTGGATCGAGTGCAAGAAGATACAGCGCCCCGGTGACGAGCTGGTGATTCCCTCGCTCGACCGCGTAGCAGGCACCGACAGCATCGCTATCTCGATCATCCGCGACCACGCCGCCCGCGGCGTGAAGCTGCGCAGCCTCGATGAACCATGGATGGACATAGACCCCTCAACAGCGATGGGTGAAGCCATGCTCAAGATCATGGCGACGCTCGCGCAGCTCCGCGTCGATATGATCCGCGAGAACACCCGCCGAGGCGTCGAGCACGCCCGATCCCAAGGCCGCATAGGTGGCCGCCCTACCGTGATGACACCCGAGCGGATCGCCATGGCGAAGACCATGCGCGAGGCCGACCCGCCGATGAGCTACGCGCAAATCGCGCTCGCGCTCGGCGTCGGCCGCAGCTCGGTTAGCCGCGCTCTATCGAACTCCGAGTAGCGCCGCTACTCGCAGTGATGCTTACCTCGATATGAAGCCCACAGCGTAGGCCTGGCGAGGGTCAAGGGTGCGGCGTAGCCGCATCGCGCAGCGACGCGAAGCGCCCTTGACGCTCGCCAGGCCGGAGCTAACGTCATATCATCGGGGTAAGCCCTCACACACAAAACCGCGAGCGAAAGGAGCCGCCATGCAGATCATGGCCGTTGTCCTCATCGTCGTCGCGGTCCTGGTGATCGCGCTAGCTATCAAGCTCGTGTTCTTCGGCGCGGGCGCGATCATCCGCGGCCTCTTCTGGCTCGTTCAGTGGCTACTGATTGGCGTGGGTCGAGCCGTGGTTTGGCTCGTATTCGGCGTGCGCCGACTGTACTGGCGACTGCGCCGCTGAGGCGGCCCCGGCGCGCTTCGGTGCTGCCGGAATGAGCGTCGCGCGCTCGCCCTTGCTGAGGTCAAATACCTTCGCCAGATCGGCGCGCGTGAGGTCGCCTGCATCCAGCAGCTCGGCGGCCGTCTTCGATGCTCGCGCGCTCGCGGAGCGCACTTCATCGAGCGCCTTGCCGAACGCGCTGAGGCGCTTACGCTTCGCCTTTAGCCGAGCCTCATCTTCCTTGAGCAGGTCGTCAATGTTGCGTTCCGTGGTCATGATGCCTCCCTGTAGTAACGCAGCCCGGAGGGCTGTCGATCAGAGAGCCGACCGTGCGGAGCACGGCTGACTCTCATCTGCTTGCGCAGAGGATCGGCTACGCCGATGCCCCCTACACAGCACAGTCTAGCGACTGTGCCGCTGCGGGGGTAGGATGGACTCACGGAGGGTAGCAAGCATAGCAACGTTAATAAACGTTGCGCTTGGCCTCACGGCGCAAGGTGCAAGACGAGCTTGCACTATGGGCTTCCAGCCCAATCCCGGTAGTAGGAGAGATGATGAGCGAAGCTGACGAGATGCCCCGCAGCATCATCAAGACTGTCTCGTTTCCCGCGGAGCAGTGGCCCGCGATTGAGCGTCGCTTTCAGCTCAGTGGCGAGACGAACTTCTCGCGGTTTGTTCGTTCCGCGATCCTCGACACTGAGATTCGTGTGCGTCAGATCGCGTTCGATCCAGCACCGCTCGGGGCCGAGCTTGCGCGGATCGGTAACAACATCAACCAGATCGCTCGACTTGTGAACACCGAGAGTGTCACGACGCTCGAAGAGATGAAAGCAACTCGCGCGCTCGTGCGGGAGATTCAAGCTCTCATCGAGCGGGCTGCGAAGGAGGCCGAGTAGCGTCATGGCCGTCGTGAAGATGGGGCAGATCAAGAGCACGCCAGCTAAGGCGCTGGCGTACATCTCGCGCCCTGATGCGACGGCAGATGGAGTTTGGGTATCGACTAACGCCGATACGATCATCGACCCTTCCGACTTCAAGGCGGTCGCTCGGCAGTTCGGGCAGACGGCCGAGCGAGTCGGTGTCTCGAAGCCTCGCGAAGGTGCCGTGCTCGCTCATCACGTCATCCAGTCGTTCGACCCGAAGGACGGTATCGACGTTGCAACAGCGCACAAGATCGGCGTGCAGCTCGCGGAGCAGATCACGGGCGGTTCGCATGAGTACATGATCGCGACGCACCTCGATAAGGGGCACCTGCACAACCACATCATTCTGAATGCCGTGAATCGCGAGACGGGGCGAAAGTTCCGCGTTCAGAAGAGCACCATTGGGAACATTCGCGAGCTGAGCGATGAGCTGTGCCGCGCGCATGGGTTGAGCGTTTTGCCGAAGCCGGAGCGAGCAACCGGCCGCACTATGGCTGACGTGTACCGCGTGCTCAAGGGCGAGAGCGGTAAGCAGTTCATCCGTACCGAGATCGACAAGGCGGCCATGCAGGCGACGAGTTGGGCCGAGTTCCAGGCGATCCTTGGCCGCGCTGGTGTCGAGGTATCGGCACGCGGTGGACGAGCTGGCACGCTCTCGTTCCGCGAAATCTCGATGCCGCGAGCGGTACGCGACTACCGACTGGGAGCCGCATACACCGAAGCGTCGATCATGGCTCGACTCACGCGCCAGGTTGTCAATCAGATCGGTGTCGATGTGTCGATGGTCACGCGCGAGACTCGCGACACGATGACCGTCATTGTTCCCGGTACGAAACGCGAGCTGCACCTTACTGTTGCCAAGACTCAAGTTGTGCGGCACGGCCGCGCGCTGCGCATCTATGTACCGGCAAACGATGAGCACCGACTGTCGGATGCGCGCGGAAACCTCGCCAAGACCGTACCGACGATGGGCCTCTACAAGTGGTTCTCTGAACCCGATCTTGTCGGCGCGGTTCATCACGCGAAGAGCGCTCAGTTCGGCGGGAACGTCGGCCAGTGGCAGACCAGTTTGAGTGAGCTGCGCGCCCTCGAAGCTCGCGTGAACGCGAAAGCACGATGGATGGGCGACGGCGACCGAGTCGGCCCTGACGCAGCAATCGAGCGCGCACGAGCGTTCGTTGCCGAACGTCACTTCGCGTATCAGACCATGCTTGTTGCAACGACTGAGCTTATGGTGTCACCAACGGGTGACCCCGCACAGCTCGCCGGTCTGCAAGCACAGCTCCGCATCATCGAACGCGAGATTGACGGAGCGAAGAGCGACATTCATGCACTCACGCAGCTAACGAAGGAGGAAACCGTAATGGCTGTATCTGATCGCATTCACGCGCAGTCGAACGCCGCACGCGAGAGCACCGAACGCACACAACAGCAGCGGCAACGAGAGCAGGCCGCGCAGCGCCTCAGCCGCGACGTGGCCGCGGGCGATGCCGAGTCGAACGGCATTCGGGAGGCGCGCGCACACGAGCGCACCGCCGATGCCGTCACGCTCGATGACGCCGAGCAGGATCGCGACGGCGGCACGCGCTCGATGACCCTGCAAGACCGGCTTGAGATGGAAGCGAACAAGCTGCGAGCACGCAACGAAGATCGCGCACGCCCCGAGGGGACGACTCGCAACGACGGAAGGACACGATAATGGTTGACCTCGTAGACAAGGGCGAAGCCGAGCTGCAACAGCTCACGCAGAAGGTGACGATGACCGCATCGAGCACGAGCGTGAAGGCGTCGCTGTGGGTCGGGCAGAAGCTCACTGCGGCACCGTTCAAGGTGGCGGCCGCGGTGTACCGTTCGATCCAGCAGAGCGTGAACGCACAGCGCGAGAGCGGGCAAGTTGCGCTCAAGGAGTTCACCCGGATCGCGGAAGGCAAGCGAGAGCTTGTGAACATCGACGACGCTGCGGTGTCGAAGGAACTTGAGCGCGAGCTGCGCCGTCACGGCGTGCTGTGGAGCGTCGAGACGCACCGCGACGGCTCGCGCACCTTCCACATTCAGGGCAAGGACGCCGAGCTAATCCAGCACGCGCTTGCGGTCGCCGCCGAGCGCGTCGATGAGAAGCTGGCCCGCAACGCTCCCGAGCTGCAAACCCCGGCCCCGGAACAGACGCACGACGAGCAGCACCAGGAGCAGGTGCCGGTGCATGGCACCGACGAGCTGCGCGAGGATGCGCCGCGCATCGAGTCTGCTGAGCTGAGCGAGACACAAACGCGCGAGTACGACGCAGCGCCGGAGCGGGTCACCACGCAGCCCGACGAGGCTGTGACGGATCGCGGCGGACACAGCATCGAGCGCGAACCGGCGCTCACCCGCAGTGAGCAGCGGCCGGAGAAGACGCCAGGGGATCGCACCCGCGCGCATGTCGTGGAGAAGATCGATAAGAAGGTAGATCAGCGCAAGGCGGAGCTGGAACAGAGCAAGACGCGCTCGAAGAAGCGCAGCCAGGTTCGCAGCTCGGCCGATGATGCGCAGCAGGCACCGAAGGCGAACCGGAGGTAGAACGATGAGCACTGGATTCACCAAGGGCAAGGTCATCGCCTCGCTCATTGGCGGCGGCGTCGTGTTCTACCTCGCTAACCGCGCAACACACTTCGCCGTTGCTGAGTACGCTGCGGGCACGCCGATCAACGAGATTCCCAAGGAGTTCCCCGCTGCGCTCGGAGCAACGTGGTTCCAGCTCGACTTCGATCAGCCCTCACTCATCGGCGGCGCTGTCGCCGCGGTGCTGTTCTTGCTCATCGTGCTCTACGGAATGAGCGGGAAGAAGAACACTCGCCAGGGGGAAGAGCAGGGATCGGCCGCGTGGGCGACGCCGCGCGACATGAAGCCGCTGACGACGAAGAACCCCGCGGAGCGCTTGCAGCTCACTGCAACGGAAGGCCTCGCGCTCGACCCGTACAAGACCCGCCGCAACTTGAACGTGTGTGTTCTCGGCGCATCGGGTACGGGCAAGACGCGCGGCTACGTGCTCCCGAATCTCGCGACCATCGAGGGTTGGAGCTTCGCTGTCACCGACCCCAAAGGCGAGATTTACCGCATGATGCGCCAGCCCCTCGAAGCGAAGGGACTGCGCGTTCGCACGTTCAACCTGGTTGATCTGCGGCAGTCCAACCGGTTCAACCCGCTCGACTACATCAGCGACGCCGAGCCAGAAACCGGCGTCGCCCAGCTCACCGAAACCATCATGGCGAACACGAGCGGTAAGGAGAGCCGCGGCGATGGGTTCTGGGAGCGTGCCGAGCGGGCGCTACTCACCGCGCTCATCGCCTATGTCTGGGCGACGGTCACGCAGGAGAGCGGCAAGAGGAACCTGCCGTCAGTCGTTGACCTGCACAAGGCGATGGAGGGCAGCGAGAGCAACCCGGACGAGTTCACCAGCGAAACCGACCTCAAGATGGAAGCCGCACGCGAGGTAGTCGAGAGCTGGAAGGCTGACCCTGCGAGCTTCGGCGCGGAGGATGACGCCGTGATGAAGATGCTTGACTTCGCCACGCGGCAGTACCGGGTCTACCAGCAAGGCCCCGCAGAGACGCGCCTGAGCGTCGTTATCTCGCTCGGCGTGCGCCTCGCACCGCTCGACATGCACGACGTGCGCGAGATTCTGTCCAGCGACGACATTGGCCTGGATCGCGTCGGCCGCGAGCCTACGGCACTGTTCTTGCAACTCCCCGATACTCACGTCACGTTCCGATTCCTCGCGGCGATGTTCTGGCAGTCTCTCTTCGCGGAGAACGTCTACATCGCTGACCACAACGAGAGCGGCACGCTCGACGTGCCGCTGCACTGCTTCCTCGATGAGTTCGCGAACATCGGCAAGATTCCGAGCTTTGAAGTGCTCATGGCTACGATCCGCTCCCGCGGGATCAGCGCGAGCATCATCGTGCAGGCCTTCTCTCAGGGCAAGGCGATCTGGCGCGACGACTGGAACGCGATTGTCGGCAACTGCGACTCGCTCCTGTTCCTCGGCGGCCGCGACCAGGAGACGAATGAGTGGCTGTCCAAGCAGCTCGGTGATGAAACGATCACCATGGACGAGTTCTCGCAGACCTACGGCGTCACCGGCTCGCGAACGAAGGCGCAGCGCACCTTGAAGCGGGCACTGCTCACGGCCGACGAGATTGGGCGCATGTCCAACGACGAAGCTATCCTGCTGATCCGAGGCCTCAAGCCGTTCAAATCGCGCAAGGCCGCGATTAAGACGACGGCGGGAGTGTAGATGCCTCCGAGATTAGAGCGGAGAGCCGCGCGAATAGCTCGGGCGTCTCGGGGGCGAGCCGGAACTGCACCGGCCGCCCCTGCCGCTGTTCAGACGCACTCGGCGTCGCCACGAGCAGCCCGCCCGCTTCGAGCGCGTTCAGATCGCGCGTCAGCGACGATGAATGCTCGGGCGCGACCTCCCTGAGTTGGGACGCAGTGAACGGGCCGCCGAACCGTGCTGCATGTAACAGCAACTCGAAACGACGGGAGTTCAGATGCGAAAGCGCCAGCGCCTCCGCCTCCGAAAGTTCACCCCGCATAGCCACCATTTCTACCATATCGACAAAACGCCCAACTTCTCGTAAAGTATATTACG